>NZ_QUHH01000050.1:0-2498 GCF_003479515.1 Parabacteroides sp. AF14-59
ATAGATGGTGCCATGAGTGAAATATTAGGAGTTTACAATGATTATTTTATTGCAACATTGTCTCCTAGCATATTAAAGAAATACACAATACGACGTAATAATCTTCGCCTTATTGCAGAAAAAATATCAGAAGAGGATAATCCTATATTGTGTTTATTCAAATTCAAATAATCTGCAAAAAGGAAACTAACAATTACCTCTCCATAAAAAAAAGCATAATCAATTCAAGGTAATATTTTCAAAGCTTATAAAAAATGAATATCTTTACAACGAAAGGACATCACCTGCGGCTGCACAGCGGCCACCTATGACAAACAACCTGCAAAACCCGGAGAAACCCTTCGGGTAGGAATTAAGATGACACCGAAAGATACAGGATTCTTCGATGAAGTCGTTACGATCAAGTACAATAGTATTAACAACCAATCTGTCAAAGCAAAGATAAAGGGGAAAGTTCGGTGATCGAACAAATGGGAGTTTGCTGCATCCCGACAAGAATGTACAAGCAAACTCCCGGAGACCCCAAAAAGGAGGTGTATGATGGTAATATAACCGACAAAACAGAATGTGCTATTCTTAGCTATTCGACTATCGGAATCGAATAAGAGTAGGCAAAGATAATAAAACCTAGGAAATTAAAGTTACATATTAAAACAAATAAATACCATGAAAACTATATATTTATTATTCATATTGGCCTTTATTATTCAGTGTTCTGTGCCCAAAAAAGAAAAACCATACGAATTCACTCAAACAAGTACTATTACTTTTAATGATGCACATTACCCGGAAATGCTTGAAGTAACTATGCAATTAATAAAAAAAGATAGTACCATCCTTATAAATGATTTTTATGGAGACTCACTTGTAAAAGTCTTCAATTTAAATACAAAAATGATAGAAAAAAAATTAATATCAAAAGGAGAAGGTCCTAATGAACTTTTAAGTCCTCTTGATATACAAATTGCAGATAACAATCTTTATCTCTTAAGCCGACCATTATTTATGCTTAACCATATACCTCTTAAAGCTATTACATCCGATGACAATATAAAATTATATAAAGATTATCAAATGCCACCTAAAAGTGATTGCTTTATTCCATTAAATAAATCCCAATTTGTTTTTTCGGGTTTATGGGACAAAAGATATGCTCTTTTAAACCTGGAACAAGATAGTATTGAAATATTTGGAGAATATCCTAATTATTGGGAAGGTGAAAAAGATATACCAACCGAAGCAAAAGCGATGTTTCACCAATGTATGTTTACTAAAAATGAAACTAAAAATTTATTTGCCTCATGTTCTTGGTTTATACTTGAAATATACAAATATGAACCTAATAAATTAAAAATTCCAACTCTTATTTTTCAGAAACAATTAGGTAAATATAGTTATGACTATACAACAACTGATCATATTTCTACAAAAATGAGAAAAGGTTCTGATCCATGCGTAACTGAAATAACAAGCTCATCTAAATATATATATATGATTATTCAATCTAAAGAGAATAAAAAAAATAGAGATATTATGGTAATAGATTGGAATGGCAATCCCATAAAGTTATTAAAATCAGATAAACGAATAACATGTCTGACAGTTGATGAAAAATCAAAAAAGGCCTACTGTATTATTGAGGATCCCGAAGATAAACTTGTTTATTTTGATTTATAGCAGAAAGTATCTGTATAAGTATTTATCCATTAAAGAATAAAGATTCTTTGTGTGATTTACAATAAATTGAGTAATCATGAAAACATATATTCCTTTCTTTATTTTGGGTAATCCTTATCTCCTGCTCTACACCTCATTTGAAAAGAATCAGGTTTAGTGGTAAAAATAAGTCATAATTATTCAAACGAATATTTTCAAAGCTTACAAATAATGAATACTTTTATAAAATAATTGAAAAACAAACACGATCGTTGCCACCGAGGCGAAAAGCGATGATCCGATTATAGAATTTAGAATATAGAGTATCAAATGGAAACTTTGAATCTAACCATATTAACACTAGTATTACTACTCTTCTCCTGTCAGAACAAACAGAAAGAGGAGAAAAAACAGATTGCGCAATTGGTGAACGAATGGCAGGGAAAACAAATTGTATTCCCTGAAAACCTGATCTTCACCCGTTATCTGACAGATACTACGGATTTCCAAATTCCGCAATCCGATTATAAGGTATTAATATATGTAGATTCCATGGGATGTACCAGTTGTAAATTACAACTGCATAAATGGAAGGAACTGGTCGAGTATACCGATTCGGCCACACAGGGAAAAATACCTTTCCTTTTCTTCTTCCATCCCAAAGATGCGAAAGAAATACGCTATCTGTTGAAACGGGATGCTTTCGATCGTCCGGTCTGTATTGACATAGAGGATCAACTGAACAAATTGAACAAGTTCCCGTCAAATATAACTTTCCAGACATTCCTGCTGGACAAGAACAATAAAGTGGTTGTATTAGGAAATCCGGTACACAACACGGC
>NZ_QUHH01000050.1:2508-6544 GCF_003479515.1 Parabacteroides sp. AF14-59
AATCCGGTACACAACACGGCGGTGAAAGACCTATATCTGAAACAGATCACCGGCAAAGACAATCCGAACAAAAATATCCCAAAAACAACAGCCGAAGCAACACAGACAGAAATCGACTTCGGTACTTTAGGAAAATCGGAAGTAAAGGAAACAACCATAGAAGTAAGAAACATTGGGGACAATCCCCTTGTGATAGTGGACGTAAGTACCACTTGCGGCTGCACGGCAGCCACTTATGACAAACGCCCCGCAAACCCCGGAGAATCTCTTCGGGTAGGAATTAAGATGACACCGAAAGATACTGGATTTTTCGATGAAGTCGTTACAATCAAGTACAACAGTATTAACAATCGACCTGTCAAAGTAAAGATAAAGGGGAAAGTTCGGTGATCGAACAAATGGGAGTTTGCTGCATCCCGCACGAATGTTCAAGCAAACTCCCGGAGACCCCGAAAAGGAGGTGTATGATGGTAATATAACCGGCAAAACAGAATGCTACAGGTAACATTCGACTATCTAATCCGAATAGAGTAGGCAAAGATAGAAAATAGCCTGATTAAATAATAATTAAAATAAACAATTAAACAGATACGAATATGAAAAAGTTATTTGGTATCATTGCTATAGCTGCGATAGCTGCTACAGCAGGCTGGAATTTTTGCCAGAGTCAAGATGATATGGAATTATCAGACTTGGCACTGGCTAATGTAGAAGCATTGGCTAGAGGTGAAAGCGGATGTCCAAATGGATGTGTAGAAAATGGTGATGGCTGCTTCTGTAACATGTGGCATCCAGTTTATGCAGAGTACAAGAAATAAACTAAAAAGCAGGATGTATCAAAAGCTATTAGCGACCATAAATGAACAGACTACACAGATGCTCATAGATTTTTATATTAATAATCATATGGTCTACGAAACACTGTAATCTGTCTGCGGTCCTTAATATCGTTTTTTGATACATTCTTTTTTTACTCTTTTGAAATAGAATAGCTATTAAAATTATGAACAAATTATTATATTTTTTAATTGTCATTATTAGCTGGAGTTGTACACAAAATTCTCCTACAGAAAAGTTTCAACACAAGCGAAATAATATCATGAATATTCATGATAAAATAGAAGAAATACAGATGGAAGATATTCTAATCAGTAATATTTCTCGAATTCACTTGATCAAAGATTACTTAGTTATTGGTGATTACAAAGCTCCGGATAAACTTATAAATATATTTGACAAAAAGACTTTCAAATATATAACAAGTTCTACATATCAAGGATTAGGTCCTGGAGAAATTGCAAACATGGGTTATATTGGAGTAGATGAAGATAAAAACAAGCTTTTTGTCTCTGATCATGGAAAACAAAAAATATTTTATTATGACTTGGATAGTATCCTCAAAAATCCAGATTATGAACCTAAAGAGAAAATAAATATGAATGGAAGTCTATTCCCTGATAAATATCAGTATATAAATGATACACTTTCAATTTCATTAATCATAGAACCGACGGGAAGTTCAGGTTATAATCAATCTGTTGCTAAGTGGAATATGAGTACAGGAGAGATTATTCCCATGAAATATGAACATCCAAATATAACTCAAAAAAGAATTAACATTGCAGCTAATTCAGAAATAAATAATTATGTAGAATGTTACTCTTTTTATGATTTAATGACAATTTGTGATTTAGACGGCAATTTAAAGTTTAATATATATGGTCCAAACTGGAAGACAGAAAAAAGTAAAAAACAATATTATGGTAAAGTTATTTATTGTAAAAACAACATATTAGCTTTGTATTCTGGAGAAAATAATTTTGTTGTAACAAAAGATAAAGGTATAAAATCAAATCATCCAACCCAAATCATTATATTTGATAAAAATGGTGATTATATTCAAACATTAGAAACCGGATATCAAATAATTGATTTCTGTTATGATAAAGATAACAACAGGATTATCATGGTATTCAATGACAATATTCAATTTGGTTATTTAGACCTTAATGGCATTATATAAAAATCAATCACTTAAAAAATAAATATATAAAACGCACATTTATTAACATTTCAGTTTTAGCTGGAATTTCAATCGTTATTGGTTCAAATTTAAACAAAAATGAAACAAAAGTAGAGCTTTCAGAGTTAACTTTAGCCAATATAGAAGCTTTAGCTCATGATGAAAGCGGTGAAGGAGACTGTTTAACTGAATCTGGTAGCGGTTGTTGGAATGGTTATCGATATTATCCCTATTATAAGGAAAAAACAGATTAATAACAATGATTTATAAAGAATATATGCTTTCATTATTATATCTACATTTTTCTGCCTAAAGGAAAAAGTAGATATTGCAATTTAACACTTGAAAATACAGAAGCATTAGTATCTAGTGAAAAAAATATTCATATCAGGAATCAGCATATTATTATTAATAGCTTGTACTTCTCCTGTCGACAAACGGCTGGAGAAGGCTTTTTTGTGTGCCGGTGATAACCGAAACGAACTAGAAAAAGTACTAACTTTCTACCAAAACGATTCGGTAAAACTAGCTGCCGCCCGATTCCTGATAATGAATATGCCTTATCATTTTTCACAAGAAGAATACTATCTATCCCCAAAGGGAGAAAAATACAGACCGGATATCAGCAGGTTCAGTGATCATAAAGCAGTTGAATCACACTGTGACTCTCTTACCAGACATGGCTACAGAATAAACAGGAAGAAGGTACACGATATTTCATCCCTAGATAGCAGTTTCCTTATCAATAATATTGAATTAGCGTTTGAAGTGTGGCAAAAGCCTTGGGCTCAAAATATTTCGTTTGATGATTTCTGTAAGTATATTCTCCCTTACCGGGCACGAACGGAAATACCTTCAAACCTCAGAAAAGAAATGATGGAACGATTTATGCCTGTTCTCGACTCGGCGAAGGTACAAACGCCTTTAGAGGCATGTATAACTTTACAAAAGTACCTAAAAGAGATTATCAAATACAAAAATACGGGACTTTCTCTATATCCTACTATAGATGAAACATATCGTTCCGGTATAGGGATATGCGATGGTTTATGCAATTTAGGAATTTTCATCATGAGAGCAGTCGGCATCCCTGTGACCATAGATCAAACCATTTGGACTAAAATGGATCTAGGACATGTATGGTGTGTTGTTTTGGATAATGGAAAGTTTTACAGTTTTGATCCAGAGGGTACACAACCAATCTTACATGCTCTGGATTTTTCCAGAAAACGTAATCTGCGGCCAGCGAAAGTGTATCGTAATCGTTTTGACCCAGATCTTACTCTAGTCAATACAAATGACGACGGATATGTAACTTACCTGAAAAGTCCTCTAATATATGATGTTACCGATAAATATCTGGATAAGACGACTCCCATACAAGTATCAGTTGACAAAGAAAAGCGAAAGATGGGAAAATCCAATCAAGTCTACTTATGTATTCATAACTATTATGCATGGCAACCAATCGCTATCGGTTACCGAGACGAGAATGTCTGTCATTTCGATCGGGTTGTCGGAGATAACTTATGGTGGCCGATTCGCCTGATGGGAATGGACTGCGCTTTATTACTGTCCCTTTTTATGCAGACAGAGAGGGTAACATCCGCAAATTCATTCCTCAAAAAGAGAATATGCAGGTCTTTACATTTGATAAACGCAGAAATAAACTGGATCAGGAACATACGTTGCATTACTGGGAGCCGGACAAAGACAAATTCGTTCCATTGCAATATGCCAGCGAAACAGATACCACACAAACGTATAAGCAGATACCGCGAAAAACCCTGTTGTGGTACACGATTCCGGAAAGAATTGTTAACCAACGCTTATTATTTATCGAAAACGACAGTTTGAAAAGATATTAATCTTATGAAGAAGAAAATACATATACACAAACTTATTGACAAAGTAATCAACATAGTTTTCTGGCTATGTATGATAGTTGCTTTGTGGTTTTTTGTACAGGTATTCGTGTTTGCTTCTTTCAAAATTCCCAGCGATTCGATGGAG
>NZ_QUHH01000051.1:0-5480 GCF_003479515.1 Parabacteroides sp. AF14-59
TCGAGTATACCGATTCGGCCACACAGGGAAAAATACCTTTCCTTTTCTTCTTCCATCCCAAAGATGCGAAAGAAATACGCTATCTGTTGAAACGGGATGCTTTCGATCGTCCCGTCTGTATTGACATAGAGGATCAACTGAACAAATTGAACAAGTTCCCGTCAAATATAACTTTCCAGACATTCCTGCTGGACAAGAACAATAAAGTGGTTGTATTAGGAAATCCGGTACACAACACGGCTGTGAAAGACCTGTATCTGAAACAGATCACCGGTAAGGATAATCCGAACAAAAATATTCCGAAAACAACAGCCGAAGCAACACAGACAGAAATCGACTTCGGTACTTTTGGAAAATCGGAACTAAAGGAAACAACCATAGAAGTAAGAAACATTGGGGACAATCCCCTTGTGATAGTGGACGTAAGTACCACTTGTGGCTGCACGGCAGCGACCTATGACAAACGACCTGCGAAACCTGGAGAAACCCTTCGGGTGGAAATTAAGATGACTCCGAAAGATACTGGATTTTTCGATGAAGTCGTCACAATCAAGTATAATAGCACTAACAATCAACCTGTTAAAGCAAAGATAAAGGGGTATATTCAGTGATCGAACAAATAAAATTTACTGTATCCCACCAAGAATGTACAGGCAAACTCTCGGATACTTCGAAAAGGAAGTATATGATGGTAATACAATCAACAAAACAGAATGAATTATTTCATTCAACTATCTAAAATAACAGTAGACACTGATAGAAAATTAGCTTATTTATAATCCAATAAATGATTAAGATCATGAAGAAAAAAATCTTTGGGGCAGTTCTCATCGCTGCTATGGCTGTTGCAGCCAACTGGAATTTCAACCAGAGCAAAAATGAAATGGAATTTTCGGATTTAGCTTTAGCCAATATTGAGGCATTAGCGAACAATGAAGGTTCTAGTAGCATGTGTGTTCCTATGATTGGTGCAACCTGCAGCTATACTGAAGGAGGACAAACTTATACGCTCTATGATTATATTGAAATATAACCTATTAGACATACAAACATTGTGTTTAATCAGAGAGCGAGTTATAATGAAGCAAAAGGGAGTCTACCCGATAGCCTGAGAAACTTTACGGTAAACTCCCTGAATGCTCTCCTAAAAAGAAAGGAGGTGTATCAAAATCAATAGTTAGCCACCAACAGAATGATACGGGTGTCATTCGACTATCCCAACCCGAACAATAGTAGGCAAAGATAGAAAATAGCCTGATTAAATAAGAAACAAAATAAATAATTTAATATATACAAATATGAGAAAATTATTCAGTATCATAGCTATTGCAGCCGTAGCTGCTACTGCTGGCTGGAATTTTAGTCAGAGTCAAAAAGAGGTGGAACTGTCAGACTTAGCACTAGCTAATGTGGAGGCATTGGCCAGATATGAAGGCCAAGGTGATGCTTGCACAGAGTTTACCACAATGACATGTACATCTGTTGTCACAGACAATTGGGGAAATACATCGGTTCATACATATTATAACATGTACGCTTCAGATGCATGTTAAAATACTCATAAAACTACATAATTAAACATTGATATATGTAGTCATAAGAGTTGCAAAAGGTTTATTCTGTAATTCAACAAAATCTGTATATATTACTAATTATCCTTTTGCAACATCTTTTCTTTAAATAAAACACTTATATAATGAGAAATACGATATTATTACTATTATTATTCTGTTTTTCTTGTACTAAACAAGAATCCGATTTATTAATTCTACCGGATGAAACTCCTATCAAAAGTATTGATTATCCGAATGAAATTATAATGAGTTACCCTCTATGCATCGAAATTATAAATAATAATTTGTTCCTGCTTATGCACAAAGGAGAAGATGTCATAAAAATAGTTGATGCAGACAATGGTAGCGAAATTAAACACGCTGGTAAATTCGGAAGTGCACCAGAAGAATTTATACAGCCCAATTATTGGGGATTTGATAAAAACAATAACATACTTATATATGATTTGATGCTAAAAAAGCTTAGGAAATATAATTGGGAAGAGATTGTTAATAATCCTGAATTAACCATAGCTAAAGAAATTCCATTGAAAAGTACTAATGCACATATTACTAGCGGAAAAATATTAAATGATAACTATTTTGTTGGCTCTGTACCTTTTGGTATATCCGAACCTTTAATAGTTCTCGATAATAATTTAAGCATTATAGATAGTTTAGGAGAAGTTCCTAATAATAATCACAAAAGCACCAATATGACATCCTATGTAGGTAATATTGATACCCATAACAATAAATTTGTATTTGTTATGGCATCTTTAGGCTATATAGCCTGCTACCAACAACAAAAAGGAGGTAGTGAACTACTTTGGGATCATTACATAGAAAAACCGGTTTATAAAGGTGATCAATTGGACAGAAAACAGTTAAAATTAGGTTTTCCTGATGTGAAAATAACTAAGAATTACATTTTTTGTAGTTATTTCGGTGAGGTTTTAACCAGAGAAAAACTTAAAACACTCAAACCCCGTAACATTTTGGTGTTTGATCACAAAGGGTATTTATTAAAAAATTTAAGATCAGAAAGAAGCGTTGGTAGAATTGCCGTTTCAGAAGACGAAAAAACATTATATGCAGTAACGGAAGAGCCCGAAATCGCAATTATCCGATTCGACATCAGTAATTTATTTAACTAAAAAAATCATATAGTCATGAACAAATGCACATTATTACTAGTATGTGGACTATTTCTTGCATGCAATAAGCCACAAGCGGAAATTACTAACGAAAATCCAGTTAAGATAGAACTCGCCTCTTTAGCTGAAAAAGGGCCAGAAACGATCAGCTTAAAGGATTGGAGTAAAAATATCAAGTTCATTCCATTAGAAACAAAAGAGATACAACCTGTTAAAAACATTTCCACAATCATAC
This sequence comes from Parabacteroides sp. AF14-59, assembly GCF_003479515.1. Lineage (NCBI taxonomy): Bacteria > Pseudomonadati > Bacteroidota > Bacteroidia > Bacteroidales > Tannerellaceae > Parabacteroides > Parabacteroides sp. AF14-59. The sequence continues at coordinate 2,946 of NZ_QUHH01000051.1, forward strand.
AGAAAAACAACAAACTATTGATCGCACAACCTCAAAGAGCCTCTGTCTTTGATTTAGATGGTAAATACCTGTATGATATAGGTCAACAAGGAAATAAGCCGGAAAATTATATAAGTATACAAAATCTGACAGTCAGAAATGATACAATCTTCATTAAAGATAAAAATAATCAGATAAAGCTATATAATTGGCAAGGTAAGTTTATGGGACTAATCCCTACTCCAGAACTACCTATTCTGGATTTATATCCGGTTCTGGATAAAGATATTTTTATAGGACATATCCCCAACCGTACCGGAGAGAATAAAAACAGACTAGCTATTTTTCGCGATACAACCGTATTAAATTTAATACCTACCTATTCGAAATTCGAGCGTGTAGATGGAAGTATAGTCATTACACTCATTTCAGAAATGAGAACTTTTGACGGTAATGTATCAGCGTTCAAAGAACTTTTTAACGACACAATTTTCCAAATCAAACCGGATTATTCATTGCATCCATATGCTGTAATCAATTTAGGAAAGAATAAAGCAACAGAAGAACATCGCTACGCCTTAACACCAAACATGTTCACTCAGAAAAACTTTGACATGTTTGATGGCAAAATAGCACTTTCTGCCATTGGAGAAAAAGATGATATTATTTATATGGTTCCTTATAATAAAATTATCAAGCCTTATACTTTCAGTTTCGATAAAAAGAGCGGAAAAGCTTATTATCAAAAAATAACATATCCGGAAAGTCAATTAGAACTAACAGACGGAAGCTTCTTTACTCCTGCATTCATCTCTACCGATGGGAAGTACTTAATTGATCTCGAGTTTACAAAAAATGACAACAAACCTGTAATCGTACTGGTCGAACGTTAATAATGAACTATAAATTGAATGATCATGAAAACTTATATTCCTTTCTTTATTTTGTGTATTCTTATCTCTTGTTCTACGCCTTATCAGAAGAAAATCAGTTTGGAGCAGGCGCTTTCCTTTGCCGGAGAAAACAGAATAGAATTGGAAAAAGTTTTCGAACATTACAAAAATGATTCGCTGAAATTGAAAGCAGCAGAATATCTAATCACAAATATGCCCCTGCATTTTTCCAGAGTTGAATACTACTTATCGCCGGAAGGTAAACAATATATACCAGATATTGCCTGCTTTCCGGATAAAGAAGCTGTAAAAAAGCATTGCGACTCGCTACGGAACAAAGGATACACAATCATGGGAAATAACATTTATGACAGTAAAACACTCAAAAGCGATTTCTTGATCCGGAATATTGATCTGGCTTTCCAAGTCCGGGAAAAGCCCTGGGCAAAAGATATTCCTTTCGAAGATTTTTGCCGGTATATCCTCCCTTACAGGACTCAAGTAGAACCCGTTTCCAACATGCGTCGGGAATTCATGGAAAAATATTTACCTCTGATTGATTCGGGAAAAGTTAACAATGCCTTTGATGCCTGCAAAATAATCAATTCACAATTAATGAAAGAGTTGGTTTACAAAGATACCGGTTCTCCCCTCTATCCCACCGTCGAAAGCACATATCACTCCGGTAGAGGCAGTTGTGAAGATTTGTGTAACTTGGCCACATTATTAATGCGTGCTGTAGGCATTCCTGTAGCCGTACAACTTACTACCTGGACCAAAATGGATTTAGCGCACAGTTGGGGTGTCGTATTACATGATGGAAAGTTTTATAATTTCAGTCCTGTCTACGGTCAACCTGACACCTATAGAGAAAAACTTGAAACTACCGGCTATCTGAAACCCGCCAAGGTATATCGGCTGTTATTTGATCCCGAATTTAAGGAAACCGATGTTAAAGACGACGGCTACATCACAAATCTGAAAAGTCCACTATTAAGAGATGTGACAAAGGAAGAAGGATATCAGGTTCTGGATATTTGTATCGAGACAGATAAACCTGTATCTTCTTCCATAAAACAGATTTACCTCTGTACATACAATGATTATGATTGGAAACCACTTGCCATAGGTAACCGACAAGGTTCTACATGCAGAATTAAAGATATTGTAGGCAATAATATCTTTATTATTGCCGAAGCCTCAAACACACAGTATTTACATTATATTACCGCTCCTTTCATCTTAAAAAAAGATGGAAGTATTCATAAATTAATTCCTCAAAAAGAATTTAGTCAATCCTTCACGTTCGACAAACGTAAAAATAAATTAAATCAAAAACATACGTTACATTACTGGGACACAAACAAAAATGGATTTATATCTTTAAAAGAGAAGAGTTCGACAGATACTACACAGACGTACAATCAAATACCGAAAAATGCTCTGTTATGGTTTACTATTCCGGAAAGAATAGTGAATCAAAGGGTATTTTATATTGAAAACGACAGTATAAAATATTAGTCGCCATATGAAAAAACAAACACATAAGCTGATCAATAAAGTCATTGACATTGTCTTTTGGCTATGCATGACAGTTGTCTTGTGGTTTGTTGTACAGGTATTCGTGTTTGCTTCTTTCAAAATTCCCAGCGATTCGATGGAG
>NZ_QUHH01000052.1:0-208 GCF_003479515.1 Parabacteroides sp. AF14-59
ATCCGTTGCAGCTACCGGAGTTCTGGGTGGTGTTGGTGGTGTTGATGGGGATTGCTAATACAACTGTCTCCATTGACACACCCCCTACCCCCTCTCGAGAGGGGAAGAAGATACTTTCAGTCGCTGTAATCGGGGGAATAGCGGTGTGTTGCGGATGGCTTTTCTGGCAGCAGAAAGGCTATTACCAGGGGTATAAGAAATGGAATAC
>NZ_QUHH01000052.1:218-3351 GCF_003479515.1 Parabacteroides sp. AF14-59
AAAGGCTATTACCAGGGGTATAAGAAATGGAATACATTGAAGATGTTATACAATAGCAAAGCTTATGAAGCGGCGGCGGACGGGTATGAAAAATTGGTGCCGCTGATGGGACATAAGCCGGAACTACTGTTTGAAGCGACGCAATGCTTGAGTAAGACGGAGCGGTTTGCAGAGGCGAACCATTTGTTGGAACGGGCGATGAAACTGAGTGGTGATCCGATGATACATTATATGGCGGCAAAAAATGAACAGGACCTGGGAAATTATCAGAAAGCAGAAAATTTATTGCTACATGCAATAGAAATACTGCCGGAACGGATCTATCCCTATTATCTGTTGACTAAACTATACTCGGAAACGACTTTTTTTCAGGAAGATAAGTTTATCAAAGCAGCTGATGCCGTACTAAAAAAGGAACCAAAAGTGAACAGCACTGCTATCAGGGAAATGCGGGAGGAGGTCAAGATGTTAAAACAATCACTTCATGCTAAATGAATATTTCACATACTTAAAAGAATACATAGATTCTAATTGAATAAAGGCAAATAGAAATAACAATTCGATTGAAATGCATATACTCAAATATTACATCAAACGGTGTGTCGGAATACCGGGAGATACCTTATCCATCCGAAACGGATTCTTTCATGTAGAAGGCGTACAAACGCCTCTCGGCAACATGGATTCACGTTATTGGGGATTACTGCCCGAAGAATATATTGTATGGAAAGCCTGGATTATTTGGAAATCGATCGATCCGCATACAGAAAGATTCAGGTGGAAACGATTTTTGAAAGTTATTTGTTAAAACCTACGTATTGCTTTCATAATAATTATACATATATTTGCCATAGCTCCATACTGGTATGAGACACAGGAGTTCTAACTATCAAATTCTATTTTGACAAATGAAGATTTTAAATCTAATAATATTCATGCTATTCCTTTGTTCATGTACAAAAAATGAACAAAAGGGAAATATTAAAACTATTACTTTCAGTGAAAATGAGAAACTTAATATAAATGATTATATTTCTTATAAGTTCATTCCATTAGAGACATCCAATCAATGTTTCATTAGCAGTATAAAGCAAGTTAAAATTATAGACAATAATATTTTCATTAATAATGATGGAAACAATCTATTAGTTTTTGATATATCTGGAAAATTTATTACTCAAATAGGGAATAAAGGAAATGGTCCTGGAGAATATCGGTTAATTAGTAATTTTCATATCGATAAAAATAAAGGTATTATAACGATTGCTGATGGAGGTCAAGCAAGAATAATAGATTATAAACTTGAAAATTATGAACATATAAAGACTCAAAAAATATTTTATTTTATAGATTGTTGTTGGTTATCCGATGGAAATATCGCTTGGTATTTTGTAGGAGGATATAAGACTACGAATGAAAATAGATATTTCATAAAGATAACTAATCGAGACCTAAAAGAATTAAAACTACTATACCCTATCGATTATGATTTACAATATCCAATCTCTGCAGGTTCTCATTTTTACACGTTAAACAAAAAATGTTATCTAAATCTCCCTCACATTCCAATAATTTATGAAGTTACAGCCTCAGAAATTTCCCCTGTCTATCAAATAAACTTAGGTACTCACAAATTTGCGCCAGAAGAATGGATGGAACGTGAAGCAAGGAAAAATTATTCTGCAATCGTAAATACTGATTACATTTCTGCACAGAATATAAAAGAAACAAATGATTATATCAGTATAGGTTATTGTGCAAAAGGAGCAAACGCCTATATTGGTTTTCTCAATAAAAAAACAGAGCAATCATGTAGATATTCACTCCCTGAATTTATAAGACAAACAGGTTTAACAGGAACAGGTATCATCATAAACACTTTTGGAGACTATTTTATTACGACATTGAATTCTTCTGTATTAAAACGTAATTCTAATAGTAAAATTCCAGAGTTAAAATCTATCTGTGAAACTATAAACGAAGAAGACAATCCCATTATATGTTTAATAAAACCCAATTTGTAATAAAACAAAAAGATTTGTTACTATCTTTATTAATATAAGAAGGTTGATGATTATGAAAACAAATCAGAAATAATAGATTATACAAATTTTCCCATAATCATATATAACATGAGTAAACTATACATATGCTTATTATCTCTTTTTCTAATCAGCTGTAGTACAAAGATAAAAGAGAATTCCAACATACCCACAATAGCCTTTGACCTAGAGGGTAAGCCATTTTGTAAAGATGAAATCGTTTGTGATTTTATACCATTAGAAACAAATGAAAAGAGTTTAATAAAAAAAATAAGTCAAATAGAATTTTTCGATAATCGCATCTTCATTTTTGACAATGTCAATCATCTTTTTCTTGTATTTGACATGAATGGTAAATTCATTACACAGGTAGGTGACTATGGTCAAGGCCCAGGTGAATACACATTACCGATACAATTTTGTATAGACAAAGAGAAAAAAGCATTTATCATATGTGATATTGATACGCAAAAATTAGTTTATTACAATTTAGATAATTATACATATATGTATACTGAAAATGTATCCAGATACACGTACTGTTCTCTATTGGAAAATGGTAAGTTTGTTTGGTTCTATACAGCCGGATTTAACTCTGAAGGGAAAAAGTACTATTTAATAACTACCGATCAACAATTTAAGAATAAAAATTATCTGTGTCAAGCTAATTTTACATCTCACTTTGGCATGCTTACAGGATCTTTATTTCATAACTTCGATAAAAAAACTTTTTTCCATACATCTTTTGAACCAACTATTTGGGAAATAACCACAAATGCGACACCAAGATATAACATATCCTTTGGAAAACACAAACTTCCTCCATTAAAGTGGTTGAAAGAACAAGAGTCCAGTTCTGTAGGTTATGTAATGAGTATACAAAATACAAACTATGTATCTGCTTACAATTTAACAGAGAATTCTACTTTCATAAATGTTTTATACTATGTAAACAAAAGTATATATCTAGGATTCTATAATAAACAGACTAAAGTTAATCAAAAGTATACCTATCCGGAATTTATAAAATATGCAGAAATAGATGGTGCCATGAGTGAAATATTAGGAGTTTACAATGATTATTTTATTGC
>NZ_QUHH01000053.1:0-3034 GCF_003479515.1 Parabacteroides sp. AF14-59
ATTGTTTTTAGTAATAAATGTTTTATCTGTAAACTACTTTCAGTAAAGGTCATTTACTCATTCATTTTTGCGTTTGATATATATCAAACGAATAGAACACATATATGCTCTTTTCTTTTGACAATTGAGTTCCTTTCGTTTGATAACTATCGAATGAATAGGTGTTTGGAATGTTTTAGGCAAGACTATTGGAACTTTTCTGTGGATGATCCTACGGCAAACAAAATGCAATTGAATCGTACACAAGAAACAGACATACCCTGTTTGGGAGGTAAGTTCTACACGCTGATTGCCTACTCCAAAGCCTTGAAGAGAGCTATTCAGATGTACCTATATTGTACTCTATCTGCTCAATAGTCAGTTTCGTATCATTTTTCCATTTAAGTTGATACCCACTCCCCCGTATGGCATCGATACTTAAATCCGGAATATCCTTCAAGTCTTTCCGCAAACGAATTACCAGCTGTTCTAAATGCTTTTTATCAACATTATTCTTTTCAGTCCAAAGAGTCTGATAAAGATATTCATAAGATTGAAAATAATCTCTTCCTTTCGACAACTGATTGAACAAGCCAAACACTTTTGGAGCAAGAAGTATAGTCATTCCAGAATAAATCAAGACATGTTTCTTTTCATCCAAATAAATAACATTGGCTGCAGGTTTGGAAAGAGATTCCTCCCGCTCCTTCACTGGCTCTGTTACTAGCTCAACCTCCTGCCAAACCGATTCATCCGGCAAAACCTGAGTAATATCCAAGTACCGTTCATCCCGGGTATCCTGCAGTACTGGTTGAATCAAAGAGTTTAGTCGTTTGCTGTTTTTCTTCTTCATCACTAATATCATCAAAGCTAAACAAGCAATTATAGAGAGTATGACATAATAACTCTTACCCCACAGCAGGTTTTCTAACCAGTCCCCCCTTACATATCCTTCCAAAACGATAACATTTTGAATATCCACTTTATATGTCAATTTCAAATAATTAGGTAGAAGGCTCACATCATTTATACCGTAAAACGTCTTTTTATCAGAATCATTATTATAAAGAGATACCGCTGTTTTAAACTCATATCCATTTTCTTTCAACTTTATTCGGAAAAGACTATCCAACTTTTCGATTTTTACAGGATTCTTAAATGACAAGTAATATTGGTCAGCAAGAAAATCACCTTCATCAGCAGTTAAAGATTCAGTACTATCCTTTTTTAAAAGTAAAGTCTGCCCCTCTGTTGCTATTTCGATGTTTGGTGAAGTAGCAGGAGAAAATATATGCTTCTTCTTTACTTTGATTTCGCTCATTCTGTTCGTACAGTCCTCCCATAATGTCTGCTTCCAAATTTCCGTCACTTTACTACGTAAACTAAAAGAATACCAATAACCTCCACCTATAGTTATAAGTAAAGCGAGTACCCCCCCAATTAACCAATCCGACAAATCACTCTTCATTTCTACATCCTATTTTAAACACAAAAATAGAAAAGAACTATTCAAAAAGAGGTAAAATGAATAAAAAAACACCTATATAAGCATAATCTAGGTAAAATCTAGGCGCTTCTCTAAAAAAGCCTCTTTATTTTTGTTACAACAAATTATGTAAACAAATATGAAGAACAAATTAAAATTAGTCGGATTTATGGTTTGCCTGATCGCAGGCTTTTATTTCTGGTCTAATCAAAAAAATGAATTGCCAGCTCTAGCATTAGATAATATAGAAGCATTGGCTTACGGTGAACATGGAGACAGAGTAAAATGCTACGGTGATGGTTCTGTAGACTGTGACGGAGATTGGGTAGAAATGAGAATTACAGGCTTAAGTCTTGAATAAACAATGAAATATCTCCTTTATTATATATTAATAGGTATTAGCTGCCTGAGTGCCTGTACGAGTTCTCCGGATTCGCACTTTTCGAGATACTCGGACTTTACCAAAACCAAGGCACTCAGCGCACAGGTAATCAACCTGGATACTATCCTGTTCCGTTACCCATTCCGGGTAACGGTCAGGGATAGTGTTGCCGTTGTAATGGATCTGCACAATATAGATTACTATTTACACGCGTTTACCTATCCGGGGTGGAAACACATTGCTTCTTTTGGCAGACGTGGAGAAGCACCGAAGGAGATGTTATCAGCAGCAAACATTCAATTCAACTCCCTAGATTCCCTATGGGCACTCGATCCCAACAAGATGCAAATTACACGTTGGAAAATATCTCCTTCTACCAGTTCTGCAGAATTGGTAGAGGAGATTAAATTAGACAAGAAATTAGTCCGTTCATTGGATTTTCATACGATGGAATCAGGCTTTTTGATTCCTGACTATCTAGGAGAACATCGTTTTTGGGAGGTTGACGGTAACGGTAAACCTATAAAAAGCAATGGTACAATCCCGAGCGAAACAGCCAATGAAGAAACATCTCGTCCTGCATTAGCACAGGCCTGGAGAAGTTTTATGGATTACAATCCGGAGAATGGTGTATTGGCTATGGCTACCCAATTAGGAGAATCACTTGAAATCTATAATCTTAAAGACAGCACACACAAGGTATTGTATGGTCCGGCCGGAGAACCCGAGTTTAAAACAGGTAAAGACGGATCTGGCGTTCCGAATGGCATTATGGGATTTAGTGATATCAAAGTAACCAACAAATATATATATGCAGTATTTCAAGGCATTAAGTTTAAAGATAAGTTAGCAGCTTATCAGCGTGGAGAACAACCGGAAGACGGAGGTAGGTTTATCTATGTATTCGATCTTCAAGGAAACCCTGTACAGAAATATACTCTCGATCGAGCTATATATGGTATTGATATAAACGAAGAAACAAATACGATTGTTGCAACCGAAGTAAAAAGTGATGATCCAATCATAGAGTTCAAAATTTAGAGAATAGTAATGAAAGCTTTAAATCTAATCATACTAGTATTATTACCTATCTTCTTTTCCTGCAAAAACGAACAGAAAGAGAAAGAAAAACATATTGCGCAATTGGTGAACGAATGGCAGGGAAAACAAATTGTATTCCCTGAAAA
>NZ_QUHH01000054.1:0-2667 GCF_003479515.1 Parabacteroides sp. AF14-59
CAGTTGTTTTCTAATTCTTTCATATTCCTTTTTGATTTTTAGTTGCGGATAATTCGGCAGCTAATCGCCATTTTGGGCGATTAAGGTGTATGTTAGCATCACTTCTAATAAAAGAATCACATATCAGCTAATTTCCACTTTACTTCAGAAGCTGATACATCATCATCAATATATGCTTGCAAATAAGCAGCTAAATCTTTATATCGACTTTCACCGTTGCAATCATATACCCATAATTCCGGTTCTTCTGTACCGTCAAACCATATTAGGCAAATCATTTCATAGCCATTATCGCTTGCTGCAAAAATGGAAATTCTGTTTGGCGCAAATAGTCCAGTAGCATGGTCTTCCCAATAATCCTTTGAAGCTTTTATGTCGCGAACAATTCCTATCAACCGTTCATCCTTTTCATCTTCATTCCATGGACTTTCCATTTCTTTTGTATCAAGCCAATCTCCATGTGTCGCATTAATCCATTTACCAAATGCCCCATACCTGATTTTCAACATAGGAGAGACATTTCTATAAACTCCTTTTTCAAGGGTAGGCACTCCCTTATGAAAGTCGATAGCTTGGCTTATTTGAACCTTACCTTCTAAATCAATGACTTCATCAAGCAATTCTTTTATTGTTTTCATTCTTTTTTATTTGATGCTAATGTATTTCAGCTAACTGCATTTAGCTGTTAAGTTGATTGTTACCAACATTTATTTTTTCAATTCTCCCAATAAGCATATATTGGCTATGTGATATTAAATATTCTTCATTTTTTTCTTCGTATTTATTTTCTAAACACAAAGCACCACCGACAATAACATCAACATTCGTTTCTAAATCAAAATATTCTTTTTCATATCTGGGTTTCAAAATTAGAATACAACTTTTTTGTCCATTAAAATCTAAAAAACTATCAGATTTGAAAAGAAGAAATGTAGGAGAAAGTTGCTTTATTACTATACCATGAAGAATATTACTACCATTATGATTGAAACCCCACGGTTCATCTACTGTTAGTTTGTACTTGACCATATTTATTAATTTTCTTTAGTTGGTAATGTTTGGTGGCTAACCGACCTTTTTCAGGGGAGGTTAAGCCGCTTGTTAGTCGCACAATTTGTTCTTTTTTCAACTCAACTATTAGCTGCTCATATTTTTATCATCTTTACCATAAAAGGTTATGGCAGATAGACGACCTAATCTATACCATTATAATTATCCTTCGGCTTTAAACCATTCAAGATATTTAATGCCGTTGTAATCTACTAATTCCTCAATATGTTTTTTGGGAACATCAGAATCATCGTAACTTTTTTTCTTTATATAGATGTTCTGATTTTTCTTTTTATCTTTAAATCCATTAGGAATATAGCAGACTATACAATTCGATGCTGATACATGTTCTTCCTTGACGTAGAGTTCAATTACCCAATCAGGCACAAATTGATTGTTTATCATCCTTTTTACCATTTCAAATGGATTCTCAAGATGATCCAAAATTTCCACTTTCAAAAATTCTGGGTAATAGAACTTAATTCCTATGTCCTTGCAGAACTGACAGCGATGGTCGGGATTTGGGCGTTTCTTTGTACGACCTTCTTCGTAATCTCGTATTTCTTTCATGTATTCATCTTGATTGAAATACTCCATAAATTCTTCCCTACTTTTATCGGTTGTGCCAATCCAAATCATATATTCTAATCCAGCATTAGACCCTTGCATTCCTTCAGGCGACAGTTCAAACTCAAACGTACCAAGATAAGTCATGGTTGTGGTATTCTCTGCCTTCTTAGGAGATATACCCTCACGACAATTATAGCAGATAACAGCATTTGCCATTGTAATATTTTTATCAGCTATCGACAGACTTATCTTTTGGGTATCAGCAGGAATAAGGTTAAGTAATCCTGCCAAGCCGTCAGATGTGAATTTCATAATAAGAAAATCCTCATCATAGCTCATTACACCAAGCTCCTTACAGAACTGGCAACGAAGTTCCTTATTGTCTTCATCATAATCTTTCCACCATTGACGGAAAGCCGATTGATCCATATATTTCTCAAAGTCAGCTTCGGAATCGAATTGACCGACCCATATCATTATCTTACTCATTTTCTTTTTTTTATTTTTCAAGCGACTAATGTCCGGCAGATAAACCGCCTTCAATGTTTCATCTGTTTGTTAGCAACCGCTTTTACCATTCAGGAAAATTATCTTCTATATATTGTTCTAACGATGGAGCGATGGTTTTTATTTCGGCATCACTATCATGATAGTATATTTCGACCTCTCCTTTAGAATTTATCATTATGGGATTGCCAGAACCATCATCTGAAATCACATAAGTATCTGTAACTTCAGGATGAACTTCTCTTAATGATTTAGTTTCTTCGACCACATTTTCATTGCCGTCTAAAGCATTAATCATCATTCCTGCGTATGCTGTTCCGAAATTCTTGATAAAGTCTATATAGTCAGAACTAAATTTTACTCCTAACTCTTGTTCCGCACATAATACCTGCTCATCAGATGCAGGTGTCCCAATCATATCATGTGCCGTTAGAAATCTTCTCAATCGTTCTATAAGTTCCTTTTTCATATTTATTTCCTCGGTGGCTAATGGGTTGTAAATAGCAACTGTTAGGGTTGCTTATTTATTTGTTATCCGCA
>NZ_QUHH01000055.1:0-2497 GCF_003479515.1 Parabacteroides sp. AF14-59
CCACAGGCTAAGCGCAAAGCGCCTTGCCGTCCTTTCGGACGGTAGGTTTCTAAACGCTCGCCACCGAACCGTACGTACACGTCTCCATGTATACGGCTCTCCATGGTTATTTTCAGTCTATTTCTTTTCATGAATCTTACGATAACAATTTTCACATACTGCTATTGTTTTTCTCTGTCTGGCAATCATGAAGCGTTCCCACTCCTGTTTGCCTTTCAGGTCTTTTAGCTTGCGGACATGCACCATTCTAAGGTTGTCCTCCGCTCCGCAATATTCACATTCACGGGCTTTCAACCGAGCCATAAGGCTGGTACTTTCAGTCCCGCGATAACTGGGCATGATATGCGCATTGTCAATACGCGCGTCTTTTCTCTGCTTGAACCCTCCATGATAAATAGTACGTTCCAACATTTCGCCCTTGTTGTTTTCATACCTTACTGTAAAGACTTTATTCCGGCAATATTTACGGATTATTTTCCTTACGGTTGATTCATACTTGGATGATAATGTTTTATACATACTCTCTTTCATGTAGTAATAGAAACTATTGAGAATGTTGACATTGTTTGCAATACAGTAGTAGTTATAGATTCCCCGAATTTCCGAATTGTATCGGTTGAGTATTTCAAGGTCATCATTACTACGGAGATACGGGCGTGAGGTCGATTCCCATGCTTCCTTGCCATTCTTGATTATTATGCGCATCGCATTATAGTCAAGCAGTTTCTTTCTCATAACCTCATAAGGCAGGAGAAGAACCACTTTATGGTCAAGTGAGCGTATGGGGATTCCTCTGAAATCCTTTCTCGTCTTGTCCGTACTGCGGACTGTAACATCAAAGCCGAGAAATTTGGCTGCGTCGTGTGAGTTGGTGATTAACGTCTTTTCATCCGAAAGTTCGAGTTTCAACGTATCTTGCAGAAAGGTCTTAATGTCCCCCTTTGCTTTTACACAGTCCTCTTTACTTCCGATTACGCAAATCAGAAAATCATCGGCATAGCGTACATACCTCATGCGTTTGAAGTTTTCGTCCATGTCAAGAGTTGCAGGAAGTTGTTGCATCTCACGGTGGAGAATGGCTATCTCCCTGCGCAATGCTTCTTTCTTCTGCTCGTCTGTTTCATTCTTCAGTTTCTTTACACGTTTGTCCTTACGATTTGCAACCCTTTTATATTCGGGGTTGCGTACACGTGCTTTACCTTTATTGAAGACGTTTATGTAGTTCCGCATAAATTTATCGAGTTTGTCAAGATAAATATTCGCCAAAATCGGACTTATTATGCCTCCCTGCGGTGTTCCGATATAGGAATTTTTGTACTCCCATTGTTCCATGTAGCCTGCTTTGAGGAATTTACGTATCAGTCGCAGGAAACGCTCGTCATTGATTCTTTCAGCAAGGATTCCGATTAAAACATCATGGTTGATGTTGTCAAAGAAACCCTTGATGTCTCCCTCGATGAACCAACGTGCTCCCGTACCTCCCTTTTGTAAGGAAGCCATAGCCGTATGACAGCCACGGTGTGGTCTGAATCCATGCGAGCAGTCTTCAAAATGACCTTCGTAGATGGATTCAAGAATCATCCTTACAACTTCCTGTACAAGTTTGTCCTTAAAGGCTGGTATGCCTAAAGGACGTTGCTTGCCATTCTTTTTGGGAATGTAAATTCTCCGTGCAGGGCACGGACGGTAACTTTCGTCTTTCAACTGTCCAATGATAGAGTGAATGTGCTTTATGCTCATTCCGTCTATGGTCTGCCCGTCTGTGCCTTTCGTATAGTTGCCCGCATTCTGCGACAACTTTTGATAGGCAAGTGCGTACAGATTTTCATTGAACAGCAGTCGGTAAAGCCGTTCAAACTTGTAATTAGGGTCTTGGCTGTGCCCAGCCAGACTGTTTAATACATTTGCTGAATCTCTCATAATGTCTCACACATCATTCGTTAAACATATTAAATAATAACTCACTGTCTCCCTTCGCCATGTACAAGGCTTTCCCTTGCTCGGACTACTACGGAGACTCTGTTGTCATATAGGATATTCAGGGGGCAAACCCCATAGCCTTTCGGCATTCCTACTTAGACAATCCCCATTTAGACATATAGTAACATAGCTCAATAGATTGTCGGATGCGATTTTCGTCCTTTTCCGCTTATTGCGGCTGTTCTGCAATCGGTTTTCGGCTCTCGTACTTGAGGTAGGAAAGTAGAAGTATTGCAGCCCGACGTTTGTAACTATCTTCCGTCGGGGTTTACCAACTAACAACTCGGACTGTCGTTCAAACAGTATAGTCTTCATCCTCATATCTATCATTTCATTTAGACATTCAGTAGCAGCATGATAGTTAGCTGACTTATGCCGTTTCCAACATGCGACACTCCCCACCGCCTTTCGGCTAAGTGGATAAGTTGGCTAATGACCGGCGTTGAAAACCCTTGCCGGGTAGGTTGCTAAGCCTACATTTACTATATGCCCTTATGGGCGCAGCACCTCGTGGTCG
>NZ_QUHH01000056.1:0-2190 GCF_003479515.1 Parabacteroides sp. AF14-59
GACAGATGAAACCAGTGTACTTTCCCCGTGACTAACCCGTTTACCAGGCTGATATCCGTGGCAAAAACGGTGCACAGCAGAAAAAATCCGCTGATAGCGAGCAGTGAATAACTTATATACTGTCTGTATTTCATAGATCGACTGTTTTACAGGTTTCCACATATCATTAATATACTCTCATACTATCATTTTCCAGAAAGAATGCACGTTGATTATACATATGTATGGGTATATACAACCACAATAATGCGTTTCCCGGAATATTGTTATAAGATAATGTCGTGTCGGTCTCTGATACATACTCGATAGGGGTAAATTTTTTGTGTTGTGTATCCCAGTAAGATAATGTATGCTGTTCCTTGTATCCTTCCGGACGTTTGTGTATTGTATAAGAACTTTTATTTTGTATATCAGGGATGAATTTATGTATTTTCCCTTCTGTACTGACATAAAATGGAGCTGTTATGAAACGTAGGGAGTTTCCGTCCGGAACATCTGCAACCATGAATATATTATCTCCGACAACATCATTAAAATAACAGATCGAATCTTTTCTGTATCCGAGAGCAATATCAGTCCATTTATTATAATTGAAATTACATAAGTAAACCTGATTACTACGTTTGTTTTCTTTTATATCCATATCGATAGTTACCTTTATGGTGGTCGGCTTATCAAGATATTCAGTTGTAACATCTTGTATCAATGGATTTTTGAAAGAAACAGCATAGCCATCGTCATTTTTTCCATAATCTTCTGTTAAATTCGGCTCAAACTGTAGCCGATATACTTTGGCAGGTCTTAGAGTACGTGTTTCAGAAAATAATCGGGCATGAACTCCCGGTGCCAAATTTTCTCCAAAGCTAAGAAAGTGTCCGTTATCCAGCACGGCACACCAACAATGCCCACGGTCCATTTTTACCCAGGTTGTCTGATCTATGATAACGGGGATGCCAGCGGATCGCATAGCATATGCTATGAAATTACATAAACCTTCACAGGTCCCAATACCGGAACGATATGTTTCACTGATAGTTGGGTATAAGCTGAGTCCTGTATCTTCATATCTGACCATCTTCTCTATTTCATTGCGTAGCACTATACAAGCTTCCAGGGGAGTTTTTACATCCGCAGAATCCAATAAGGGGAGAAAACGTTCCATAAACTCTTTCCTTAGATTTGAGACTTCTTCGTATTGTGCTCGGTAAGGAAGAATATATCTGCAAAAGTCTGTAAATGAAACGTTTTTTGCCCAAGGTTTTTTCCAGACGGCAAAGGCCAGTTCTATATTGTCTATTAGGAAACTACTGTTAAGTTTCGATATATCGTATTTGTGATGTGTTTCTATTCTGTATCCTCTGTTAGTCAATGAATCACAATGTCTTTTGACAGATTGGAACCCGTCAAAAAGAGTGATGTCTGGTCGATACTTTTCTTTTCTGGGAGAAGTATAGTATTGTTCCTGTGTAAAATGATAGGGCATATTCTCGATTAAGAAACGAGCTGCAGCTAGTTTTGTAGAATCCTTTTTATAATGGTCGAGTACTTTTTCAAGCTCCTGCCGGTTTTCTTTAGCACGCTCAAGAGCTTGCTCCAGTTTTTTATCATTCTGTGAATTGCAAGCCATTAGGAAGATAGCTAATAATATGTTTATTCCTGATATGAATATACTTTTCATGGCCTTAGATTTAATGAATGACTTTTAAAAAACGTTCCCACCTGAATTTGTATGTATACGGATCGATTGATTTCCATATAATCCAGGCTTTCCCTACAATATATTCTTCAGGCAGTAATCCCCAATAACGTGAATCCTGTGAGTTCATGCCTTTGTCGCCTGCCATAAAATAGTAGTTTTTCCGGAAACGGTAACCATTAATCGGAGTCCCGTTAAGAAGAACCGTAGAATTCTTGTATTGAAGATTACCTTGTTGTTCCCATTCGATCAGTTTTTTATATAACCGGAAGTTTGTATGATCTAAAGTAACGGAATCACCTTTTGCCGGTATATAGAGCGGTCCGAAATCCTTGATGTTCCAGCCTATGATACTGTCGAATGGGAAACTCCGGAATATACCGTCTTGAAATTTTTCAGTCGCTGCTATTCCTTTTTGTGAATCCATGTTGCCGAGAGGTGTTTGTACGCCTTCCACATGAAAGAATCCGTTTCGGATGGATAAGGTATCTCCC
>NZ_QUHH01000057.1:0-1954 GCF_003479515.1 Parabacteroides sp. AF14-59
AGAAAAACGACCAGCTCTATACGAGACCATTTCAAAGGTAGACCAGGTCATGGCTATTGCATTGACAAGTAAAACTGTTGCCATTGGATTATTAGCATCGACATGGATTTATTCACATTCTATGGGTGTTTTTGCTTATGATCAATTTTTATATTTTTCTTATTTGCAATCAACTTTACATAATATTTGGGCTTGGTTCAATGGATCATCTATGAAAAGTGATTTAAGGTATACTCCTTCTGTGTGTTTTGAAACGTTTCCTTTTCCTCAATCTACATCGCATGAAGAGATTAATATTATTGAAGAAGCTGGACGAGAATATTTTTATTTTCGCGAAAAACTTATGAGTGATGTTAAAATTGGGCTGACGAAACTGTATAATCAATTCCATAATAGCCAATTAACCATCATATCTATAGAAGATGAGAACCTCCAAGATAAGATTTTCGAAAAAAAATATGGAAAAGAATCTATCTGGTTGAAAAAGCATTTAACAAATAGATCGTGTAATTTTTCTTATAATAATATTGTCGAGCGTATCCACAAGTTACGAACTCTACACATCCAGATGGATAATTATATTTTAGGCATATATGGGTGGAATGATATAAAGCTTGAACACAACTTCTATGAAGTTAGTTATTTACCAGAAAGCGACAGGATCCGCTTTACAGTTCACCCAGCCGTTCGAGAGGAAATACTAAATCGTTTGTTAAAACTTAATCATCAATTGCACAAGATGGAGATATCAAATCCTTATAGTACTCAAAAGGAATCAACTAAAGGAAATAAAGATAATGTCAGCAAAGATAAGATGTTATTCTGATCTTTGATTACACATCAGAAAACAAATCAATAAAACTTTGATCATTTTTTATCTTAATCCTTCTATTTTGTTTAGAAGGAAGAGATTCTTGTTCTTTGGAGTATTGCTCATGGTTGAGCAATAAAAGCCTTCTAAGAATTTCTTTTCTTGCATTAGGATGAATGGTGAAACGAACTCTGTCATTCTCTGGTAAGTAGTCAACTTCATAGAAATCATGTTTTAAACTTATATCACTCCAACCATAAGCATTCAATACAGAAATGTCTATTTTACAATAGAGTTCTCTAAGTTCGAGTATATCTCTACAAGCGTCTTTTATTGAAGTATTATTTGAATATTTACACAAATGCTTTAGAAATGAAAAATTTTCTTTTCCATATATCTTTTCAAACTCCTTTCCATTCGATGGGAAATGGACCAAATTAGAAATTTCCAACAAACGATCATTGTGAAATTGATTGTAAAGTTTAGTCATACCTAACCTATTATCACACATTATTTTCTTACGAAGAGAATTATATTTCCTACTTACAGTTTCTAATTCTTTATTATTAAGAGTTATTGGGAATGGAAATGTTTCAAAACAATCTGTCGTTGAATAATTTAATGTGCCAGCTCCTAAAGTGGATGAATTCTTCCAACACCATATATTATGCAAAGTACTGGATAAAACACCGAATTCAGAGAAATTTTCAAATAATATTACTGCCAATTTATGCATATAAACGATCTTAGTTGGGACTAAATCAAAAGATGTGTATTTGCTCACTAAAGGGACTACCATGACCTGGTCTACCTTTGAAATGGTCTCGTATAGAGCTGGTCGTTTTTCTCCATATATCCACCACTTTTGAGGTAATGGTTTCCTTAAAGCATAAGTTCCAACAATCTCATTCCCATTCTCATCTAATTTCCAACGTTGTCGCTCCGGCTTCACCAACCGTTCTACTATCTCAAAACAATCCGGATAAGTACGGGCCTTTTCTTCCGTCCAATCGAAGAAATTAATCACCCAACGGGATGGTTTCTGTTCCGGATCGTTATTTAAATCTTCTCCATTCAAATAAGGAAACAACACATCCTTATTCCGTGGATCTTTGGTAATCAATACTTCAGCTTCTTCGGGTG
>NZ_QUHH01000058.1:0-765 GCF_003479515.1 Parabacteroides sp. AF14-59
AATAAAAAGGGTTGTCCCTTTTGTTGTTTATTTCTGAAAGAGGTTTACTCTCTAATTATCTGCCGGCAAAAATAATCAAGAGTGTGATTCTCTCCAAATAAATTATGAAAAACCACCGCGGAGGATTGCCATGCGGCTGGAGGCGCGAAGCCTCCAAAGAGTTTCCTCAGTCTGATATTCTTTTATCCAGTCAGACTTACGTTTATCTGGCTCTTAATGGCATTTTCCCGATAACTTATCCACCTTTTCTTCAGTTCTCCCCTGCACTGTGCAGCCTGAGACGGGGTCATGCCGTCCAGACTCCAATGCGGACGTTCATTGTTATAGAAGTCTACAGCCGATTTTACCGCAGTTTTCACTTCCGGGATACAAGTAAACTTCATATCTTTAAGAAGTTCATTCTTAATGGTATTATTTACCCGTTCGGCTATGGCATTTTCCTTGGGGTTTCCATTTTCAGTCATGCTTATGCGGATTCCGCAGTCTTTCAAGCGGGCTGTATAGGCATAACTGGCATACTGGATACCACGGTCAGAATGATGGATCAAACCGGACAAGTCTTTTCGACCATAATGGCTGATAGCCATTTCCAAAGCATCTAAAGGATACTTAGTATCCAACGTTTCTCCAATACTATATCCTATGATTTCCTTACTATAAGCGTCAGTGACGACTGACAAAAAACAAAAAATATTTTTACCCGTTACCAGATTCTCTCCCAGATGAATATAGGTAATGTCGCTGACCATCAGCTGACAAGGAGCC
>NZ_QUHH01000058.1:775-1592 GCF_003479515.1 Parabacteroides sp. AF14-59
CCCAGATGAATATAGGTAATGTCGCTGACCATCAGCTGACAAGGAGCCTGGGGGAGGAAGTTTCTAACCAGATTGGGATAAACAGGACGGTCATGTTCCGAGTTGGTGGTACGGGTACGATGATGCCGTTTGCGAATTTTCAGCGAGAAACGATCCAGTATATCATAAAAACGATTATAACCCACGCTGTTTTCCTGACCAAATCGGCTACGGTACATCAGCCAGAGTTTGTTCCCTCCTATTCCGGGGTCTTTGGCACGGACTTCTTTAACGTATTCTATCACAAATGATTCTAATGCCAATCTTTGCATCAGCTTGTCCTGATGTTTATAGTAGGCTTGTTTGCTTACACCAAGTAGACGACACATAGGGACAATGCAATATCGCTTTTTGTCCCTATTGTGCAGCCTACCTGCTACTTGGTGCCAGCTTTTTTTAGGTCAATCCCATATACTTCTTTTCCAAAAGCGACCATTTCCTCATAAAAATCAGCACGCAAGCGTTCTTGGGCAAGGCTTTTCTTCAACTCGCTTATCTCCTTGAGTAATTCTTTGTAATCTTCAGGAGTCACATTTTTACCTTGTTTCTTCATCTGTTCTACCTGTTTGGGATTATCGCGTTCAAAGGTAGATAATGAACGATAAACTGTCACACGACTTACATGCATTTTTTCCATGATGGAGGATATCTCCAGTCCTTCTATTACACGAAGACGGTAGATTTCCTCATTACGACTATACTGTACTCGCTTTTGTTGATAATTTTGTTCTCTCATTTTGGATTCTTATAGAGAGTCAACCATATCTACAAAAAGACA
>NZ_QUHH01000059.1:0-1470 GCF_003479515.1 Parabacteroides sp. AF14-59
ATAACCATATTCGGTACGGATTCGTTTCAACGTATTGTTGACATATTCGTAATATCTAGTGTCGCTCATTTTCAAGTAAAGAAGACAATAAATTAATTACTTTCACATATATAAAATAAGCTTGAAGGAAGATCATTATCACATTCAATACAACTCATAGTGTAATTAAATATATATATATAAGTCCAATGTATTAGAAATAAATTTAGTCAGCTCTTCTCCTACTCGGGGAGGTGGTGTGTCTCTAGGTGTTAAATACACCTTTTTGTCTATTTGAATATTCATTGAATTTATGCTATCTGTCATCATCCCATGCTCCAATATCCAATTTCTCTGTATCATTATCTTTGTAAGCCTTCACATTTGTCTCTTTATAAGAGTCATATTTAACGAGAAATTGGTTATCCCCCACTCAGTATCTTTTTTGCTTTTTTTAGAGTGTCTATGAAATCGTTAAATTCTAATTTTATTTTACTAGTTTTGTTAATATAAATTTCCAATTCAAGTGTTCCTTTTTCTTGATTTATTTCTACAATCATTTGATCATCTTGCCAAATTTCTGCAACCAGGTTTTCTTTATCTGGTGGACTAACTATTTCTATCGTTAATGTTTTCATTCCCTTATTATTTACTCTATTTAATAGGACGATATCTTCCCCCCCTACCATTTACTGTATTAATCTCTATATCTGAAAATTCAATATCCATTTGTCGTAAAAATCCCAGAGGTGTTGCAATCATAATCTACTGTAAATCCCGGAAAAATACCTTTTACAGAAGTGTAAAACCAGTTCTCATTTGCTCCTTGGTTGTTTAAAAAGGTTGTAGTCTCTCTTGAAGATAGAAAACCAAACACTTTTAAATATCTATTTTTAATGACTTGTTTTATGTTTTATGAAAGGTTATGATAGATTAACTAACATCAAAACACTTGTCATTAAATTTTTTAAGTTCATCTAATGCTTCATCTCCTAATTTCCAATACTCCCTAAATATTATGTATTTCTGACTTTTTCGACAAATGGCAACCAACCAATAATCATCATTAACCCATATTTTTTCATATCTATATAAATATTGTGGTATATTTTTTTTATCCATAAAAGGTTTTTTATCATCATATAAAAAAATAGGGTAACCATCTACATAAAATATATTAGAAGGCAGATTGTCATCACCTTCAACAACTCCCATGCTATAATAAAATGTATATAAATTCAAATTAGGGAAAAAAAAATTTATTGGTTCTTCTCCAACAGGAGGTGGTTGTGTCTCATTTGAGGTTAAATATTCCTCTTTCTTTATTGCAACCTTCATAACGTTTATACTATCCATCATCATCCATTTGATCATTTCAACTCCATTTTCTTCTATAAATATCGAAGATATTTCTTTTAATGTCTTTTCATTTTCAATTTTTGATTGTGAATCACAAGAGAACAGAAAATATAATATTAATAATATTTTAAA